>NZ_CP019429.1 GCF_009834565.1 Pseudomonas sp. R76 | reverse complement strand
AGTCGACAGCGGAAGCGGTTCACATCTGAGAGGAACTAGATCTGGGTCTTAGGTTCTGCGTCTGGTGAACCCTGAACCTAAGACAGGCCCCTAAGGGCTAAGTTGCGAGCAAGCAAAGCGCGCAGGGCGGAGCCTGCGCCGTGAAGGAGCGAAGCAGCCCTTCCTCGACGTCAAGGTTGCTCGCGGTGTATGGAGGGCGCACAGCGACTGGAGCGGCGCTATACCTGGAGAACGGATATCTTCCTTCTTTTACATCTTCATTGGCCTATTCCTAGGTGTTGCAGTCAGTTGGCAATCGTCTATAGGTCAACGTTTGGAATCCCTGGCTTTTAAAGCTTGTTTTTCTTGTTTTATCCTTGTTTTAGAATCAATAACTCTTTGTTTTAAAAGGATTTTTTACGATAAAGGGGGAGAGATTCCGGGTTTAAGGGGGAGAGATTCCGGGTTTAAGGGGGAGAGATTCCGGGTTTAAGGGGAGAGATTCCGGCTGTTATCCACAAACACAGATAGCTGTTCCTTCCTCGGTATCAGGGAGAGTATGTTGACTAACTCCCTCTCCCCAAATACCTTAACAGGGAGAGATTCCGGGTAGAGATTTGAAAATGGTTGAGAACAAGGTTACTCAGTCAAACAAGCTTATTGAGGCCTCACATACTCTGACGCTCAACGAGAAACGCTTGGTTCTTTGCGCAGCGTCGCTGATTGATTCGCGCAAACCTCTGCCTAAGGACGGCTATCTGACCGTCCGGGCCGACATCTTTGCTGATGTGTTTGGCATTGATGTGAAACACGCCTATGAGGCACTGGACGATGCAGCTACTAGGTTGTTCAACCGGGACATTCGTCGATACGTAAAGGGCAAGCTAGTGGAGCGTATGCGCTGGGTTTTCCATGTGAAATATAGGGAAGGCCAAGGCTGCGTCGAGCTGGGTTTCTCTCCCACGGTAATCCCGCACCTAACCATGCTGAACAAAGAGTTCACCAGTTACCAGCTAAAGCAGATCGGCAGCCTGTCTAGCTTCTACTCTGTCCGCCTCTATGAGTTGATGAGTCAATTCATCAAACTCAAACAGCGGGAATGCACGCTCGCCCAGCTGCGCGAAATGCTCGACCTGGGGGAAAAATATCCTAACGTCAAAGATCTGCGTAGGTGGGTCATTGACCCAGCCCTAGCTGAACTGAATAAAAATACTGATTTGACTGTTACGGCAGAGCCTCGCCGGCAGGGTCGAAAAATCATTGGTTTCTCGTTTACGATCACAAAAAGTGACCAGATGACACTGAAGCTTTAATGAGTTTTTCAGGCATAGCCGGAATCCTTCCCCTTTTAGGCAAAATACCTTTCCATGGATTAAGCTTCCTGCCTCTTTGGCACACTTTGGCACAGTCATAATCCATGGCATGGCACACCCTCAACGAAGCCGTAAAACTAACCGGAAGAAGTCGACGCTCAATCTATAGAGATATGGATAGAGGCCTTGTTTCATATGGACTTGACCCTTCCGGATGTCGCCAATTTGAGACCTCGGAACTGATGCGCGCTTACGGTGCCCTGGTTCCTGTGGCACAGCTTGTCACACCTGATGTGGCACACATTGGCACAGATCAACCGTGGGACCAGGTATTGGCTGAACTCCAGGCACTTCGCAAGGAAGTCCAGGAGCTGCGCGCCACCGTTCTGCTCATCGAGCACAAACCAGAACACCCACCAATTACCAAACCCTCAACTCCTGAAAAACCTCAAGAACCCGCCACCTGGGCCAGTTTGTTCAGCGCTCTGGACGAATGAGCCAAAAGTTTCCGAATCGGAAACTCATCCTTCAAAGGGGGAAGGATTCCGGCTAGGGATAAAGCCGTTCTAGAGACCAAGAATCGTATAGACGTTATGCCTTTCCTTCGATTCATCACTATGCGCAATGCGAATCAAGGTATGGCTATAAAGAACGTCGAGGGCAGGCCTGATTTTGCTTCGCTGACATCCCACATAATCCCTGATTTTTTCATAACCAATGGCCACCGAATCACTTTCGTTTGGGCGGATGGACACTAGAACCAAATAGATTTTTAGGGCCGTTAGGTACACCTCTCCACGGTTAGAGATTTCCGGCAAATGCTTTCTTACGCGATCAAACGGGATTTTTGCCCAGTACGAATCTCCCGTCTTTTCAGTGAGTTCATACACATGGACATGATTGGTTTTGTCGACCAGGACGATGCCCGCCTCCACCAGCCTGCCCAAACCTCTTATGACCATAGGTCTTGAAAGGCCTGTCAGCTTTTCCAGATCGGACAACGACAATTTAGCCTGACGCGTCCAAAAATCTATCGAGCTCGATAGGGCGATGAGGCATTTCAAGGCTGCAATCCCACAGCCAGATGATTTGCCTCCTATGAACTTGGACAGATTTTGCTCTGGGTCCCTAACCCACCAAGTAGGGCACTTACTGAACTTCCTTGCCATTAATCTTTTCCTTTAGAAACTGCCTTACAAACCTGCCTAACACACTCAGCAACCACCAAAAGGGCAACCACTGAAACCGTCGTTACCAGCACCAAAGGACTGGCACCAGAAACAATCGAGAAAAAAGCACTGACTGTGTCCATTGAGAAACCTCGCATTAACCGTGAAACGAAGCTTAGTGCTCAGTTTTACGTCTATCTAGATACAGTGATAAAAAAAATGCGACAAAAATTCAAAAAAACACTTATAAATCAGTATTTTAACGTGTTTTTAAATTGGTAATTGCTTTCGCTATATCGGTAAACAGGAATCAAAAAAAACGCGTTTTTTGGTAAACGGTAATCCAGGTGATTTTTCACATCGGTAAATGGCAGCATGATTTTTTCCGCTAAACGGCAAAAAAATTTCCCTGCTAACCATAAAATTTCGGTTCTCCATCTAAAAAGGAAAGGCTTCCGGCTACGTATCTCCCCCCCTTGAGCCGCAGGTGAATGGGCAAGACGTGAAGGGGCCGGTAGGCCCACTTCACCTATCTTGCCCGCCGTCCCTGCGTTGCTCAGGCGTTGCCCTGACCTACCGATCACCGTTGCCCGGTGTTCTTCTGCCGTTGCTTAGCCGTTCTCTACGCGGTCTTTTCCCTCAGCTTCTGCCCGGGCTACCGCTATCACCTGCCTGATCCTGGCGAAGGCGCGCCGATCGTCCTCCCCGCGCTCGCGGACAATGCACAACGGCTCGCCCAAACACTCGCCCTGGTCGTCTCCAAGTTCAATGAAATAAGGCGTGTTATCGGTGTGTTCCATGGTTTGCCCCCCAAGTGTCTATAGCAGCCCCCCAAGTGTCAGGGCCGGTGTGTAAAAGCCACCGTTTCACCGTTTTTACCCCAAAAATGCTTCTCGATGTCGCCTGTTTACGGGCTGTGCCAGGTAAAAAAGTGGCTTTTACACACCGACTACTAACACTTGGGGGGCCGATTGATTAGGTTGTGTTTCAGCGTCACTTTCGCGTCCGCGAAAATGAGCCAGGAGTCACCTGATGAGCTACCCCTAGGTCAAATCTGAACGCTAACGCGCAAATTTGGCCGTTAGCGTTCAGCCTCAACCCAATCAGAGCTGATTTTTTTGTATTTCAGCGTGAATTTCTCGCATGCGAGAAATCCCAGTCTGGGCTCTGGGATTTTTTCAAAAACATGCAAAGTGGGGCTAATGACACGCGCAAACGTGCCTTCTAATGGGTATCCCCAAATCATTGAGGATGCCTCACATGGCTCACTTCAAAGCGTTTTTGTACGACACCCTGGTCAATGTCATGGCCTCCTTGCTGCTCGATCTGCTGCACCTGGTGTTTCATCTGGTGGGCTTGGTACCGGGCTGTCTGGCCGTCTTTGCGCCGCCGCTGTGCGGTTTGGCGTGACTTTCCGATTCGGAAAGATTTCGCATGCGAAATCTTTTCACAGCTCGACGGCAAACCCCTTCACCCCCAGGCTTTCGGCAAAGCGCCCGACGGCCGTCAGGCTGGACCAGGTGCGCAGCGCCTCACGGCGCGAGCGCACCGGCAGCCAACGGCTTCCCGCGCCGCCCAGGCGAATCGCCAAACCCCATTTATCGTCCTGCCGGCTGATCAGCACCTCACGTACAGCGCCGGCTTCAAGCATGGCGCGCAACGTTTCTTCCTGGATTCCTGCTCGCATCGTGACGGCCTCCTATTTTCGCGTCCGCGAAAATGACTTCCAAAGGGAGAGTTTCGCAGTGCGAAACTCTTCGGTGTGAAAGGTACGAATTTCCATGTCACCTCTCCTTGGGACTGCGTCAAACCAGACACGCCTAGAAAGGTACACCAGACCCCCACCCTCTGGTGTCCAGCAGGCGCAAAAAAGCCCACCTCGGTGGGCTTTTTTGTGGGGGTCCATTTAACGAATGTCCCGTTATGCGAATTCCGGATTACCTCCCAACCAGGTGCGTGTCAGTTCGTGCCTGGTGGATAACCACCGGCCTCCCACTTCGCTTTTCGCTTTGCACACCACCAGCGAAGCAACAGCACGGACACAACCAGCACACCAGTGGCTTTGAGGAAGAAAGAGGGCTCGATCATAGCGTTTTACTCCATTACGCAGGCTCTTGCGGCCAGCTCTATATCAAGCATGCGGAGGGAGCAAAGCGGGGCACAACAGGCCAGCGAGACCAATGAAAATAAACCGACGAACGGTCGTTTTTTAGGGTCAATTCCAAATGGCTCAGCACTAAATACAAAGACAATCCAAAAAGGTCTTTACCGTGCCATCCCTAAAAAACCATCTCCAAAAACTCACTTCCGCTGAATGGATCCGCCTCGCCTGGCGTATCGGGTCCTTCGTTTATAACCACCAAGACTTGATTCTTTCAGCCCTGCATCACCTGCAATCCCTACCATTGCCGGGGGTGTCTTGACCCCTTCGCACAGGGTCTTTCGTACGTGCGAAGTGAACTGAAAAAGATCAAAACGCAAAACTGTAAAAACCATTCGGATAGGCATTGCGCCGATTCAGGCCCCCCAAACCTTGCGTGGGGAGTCATTCACGAATGGAGCGTTAATAGATGTTTAAAAGAATTAAGTTTTTAATTTTTGTGCTCAAGATTTTGATCGATATTTTTTTCAGCGGCCCACCATCCGATGATCCATAGACGATGGTCTGAAGCGAGCTCAACTATAGAGCCCGATGCCAGCCAAAACTGATCCAAAAAACGCACGTCCCAAGGGCAAAAAAACGTTTAATTTTCTTGTATAGAGGCCGCTACAATAAATCCTAAGGATTTATTGTAGCGGCCTTGGTATCGAAAAACAACGAAAGCCAGCAAAATCAAGCTTTTCCTTGACTTGAATGCTCTTTACGGATATACGTCCTTAGGACGTATATCCGTAAAGAGTTGAAACCATGCGAAAAGGCGAACACACATGATATTGCTTGAGGAAGCGCTCATGGCATGGGTGCTAAACGACTACCCTTATTCAGTAATTACGAGGGAGCGAATATCCGAGCAGATATATATATTCTATATAGCGAAGGAATATAAAGGCCAAAAGATCGGGCTTATCAGAAAAGCTCAAGCTTCTGTTAATGATTACAGCAATAACATATCAAAACTAGAAAGGGCTGGGCTGCTCGTCACTCTAGGTGAACTTTCGCCTACAGATTTTTATGCAAAAGATTACTTATATAATAGTTATGTGATTCGCGGTAAGCCCGAGTACAGCCCCCAAGAAATTGCTTGTACTATATATCCGCATGCTTATATTTCTAAAATAAATGCAATGGCATGGTATGGCATAACCGATAGAATACCAAAAGTCATTCGCTTGACTACTTGCTCTCCCGCAGAGTGGCGAAAAAAATCTTTAGATGAGATACGCATTGCCAGTAATATTTTTATAGAGCCAATGCATTTTATACCAAAATTTCCCAAAAATATGCCCATCTTGGGAAAAGAGCTTATCGTCTCTACCGAGACAGATTTTATAGAACCAGTGCAAATAAAAAATAGTCCTATGAAAGTTTCATCCATAGGGAAAACTTTTGTGGATATGCTCAGAGTCCCAAAAGAGTGCGGTGGGATAGATCACGTAATAGATACGTATGTAGAATACGGTAGTAGATATTCATCCCAAATTATAGATTTCCTAAATGAACATGGCAGAAAAATTGACATCGCACGTACAGGATTCGTTTTGCAAAAAATAGTAGGTGTCGATCATCCAAAACTGACCGAATGGCAAATTGAGTCGCAACGCTCTAGAGGTAGCTCGAAAATATTAGTCCCTGGAGAACCATTTTCTCCTATTTTTGACGCTGATTGGTCTCTTTCACTTAACGCGGAAATAGCACAACAATATGGAAATTGATATTGAGCAGTGGGTTCAAGAAGCCCAGCCTGATTACCTATTGGCCAGACAAGCTACCCACATCATCCTTAGAGCTATATCTTCAAATGAGTCTCTAAGAACTAGCATGATCATAAAAGGAGGAACACTTCTTGGGATTCGCTATGGGAGCACTCGGTTCACAACGGATATCGATTTTTCTACAGAAAAAAAACTTGCTGAGATAGATCTAGAAGAGTTTGAAAAGTCGTTAAATGAATCCATGGACGTGGTTGAGTCTGGACTAAACTATGGAATAAAATGCCAACTACAATCGTACCAAATAAAGCCAAATCCAAAAGGTACTTTCCCAACGATTAAGTTGAAGCTTGCTTATTGCTTGCGAAGCAACGCGGCTCAAATGAAGCGACTTAATGAAAAAAATTGCCCTTTAGTAATTGTAATTGATTACAGCTTCAATGAAAAATCATACAACGTTGAAATGTTACAGCTTGGTGATCATGATGGTGAAATCCAGGCATATGATATATGCGATTTACTTGCTGAAAAAATTAGATCTATACTTCAGCAATCTGAGCGGAAAAGAAATAGAGAGCAGGATATATACGATGTAAACTATTTACTCAGCACAATTTATACTTTAAGCGAAGAAGAAAAAACAAAAATTCACCGCTCCTTACTCAATAAGAGCGAAGGTAAAAACATCGATTATCTTCTAAACGTAAATGGCATAGACGACCCTGAAATAAAAAGACGTTCTTTTGAAGGGTACGCATCCCTAAAGGATACTGTCGTAGAGCTACCAGATTTCGAAGAGTCTTACACCAGAGTGTCCGCGTTCTTTAAATCTCTTCCATGGGATACGGGAAATGCGTAACTAAT